>NZ_JARESQ010000069.1:0-283 GCF_046028085.1 Paraburkholderia sp. RL17-380-BIE-A | reverse complement strand
TTCCATGCCGAGCTGGAAGTTCTCAGTCGGTTCACCATCCTTGCCGATGCCCAGGTTGCCAGTCGCGACGCCTTTGACCGAACCGTCGTCGTTATAGAGGATTTCAGCCGCCGGGAAGCCCGGGAAAATCTCCACACCTAGCGCCTCAGCCTGCTGACCCAGCCAGCGCGTCACATTCGCGAGACTGATCACGTAATTGCCGTGATTCTTGAAGTTATCCGGCAGCGCCCAGACCGGCACGCTCTTCGAACCGGTTTCGGTCAGGAACAGGAACTTGTCCTCA
>NZ_JARESQ010000068.1:0-283 GCF_046028085.1 Paraburkholderia sp. RL17-380-BIE-A | reverse complement strand
CTCCATGCCGAGCTGGAAGTTCTCGGTCGGTTCACCGTCCTTGCCGATCCCCAGGTTGCCGGTGGCGACGCCTTTGACCGAACCGTCGTCGTTATAGAGGATTTCAGCCGCAGGAAAGCCCGGGAAAATCTCCACACCTAGCGCCTCAGCCTGCTGACCCAGCCAGCGCGTCACATTCGCGAGACTGATCACGTAGTTACCGTGATTCTTGAAGTTATCCGGCAATGCCCAGACCGGCACGCTCTTCGAACCGGTTTCGGTCAGGAACAGGAACTTGTCTTCG
>NZ_JARESQ010000067.1:0-307 GCF_046028085.1 Paraburkholderia sp. RL17-380-BIE-A | reverse complement strand
TGTGACGGCCTCGATGTTCGTGCTCGGCGTGTCGTCGTGGTATCTGCTCAAGCGCCGCGACACCGAATTCGCGCTGCGCTCGTTCGCGATCGCCGCCGGTTTCGGCCTTGCCTCCACGCTGTGCGTGATCGTGCTCGGCGACGAATCCGGCTACCGCACGGGCGAAGTCCAGCAGGTCAAGCTGGCCGCGATCGAATCCGAATGGGAAACCGCGCCTGCGCCAGCACCGTTTACGATCATCGGGATTCCGAACCAGAAGGAAGAACGTACCGACTACGCGATCCGGGTTCCCTACGCACTCGGCCTC
>NZ_JARESQ010000066.1:0-307 GCF_046028085.1 Paraburkholderia sp. RL17-380-BIE-A | reverse complement strand
CGTGACGGCCTCGATGTTCGTGCTCGGCGTGTCGTCGTGGTATCTGCTCAAGCGCCGCGACACCGAATTCGCGCTGCGCTCGTTCGCGATCGCCGCCGGGTTCGGCCTCGCCTCCACGCTGTGCGTGATCGTGCTCGGCGACGAATCCGGCTACCGCACCGGCGAAGTCCAGCAGGTCAAACTGGCCGCGATCGAATCCGAATGGGAAACCGCGCCTGCGCCGGCACCGTTTACGATCATCGGGATACCGAACCAGAAGGAAGAACGTACCGACTACGCGATCCGGGTTCCCTACGCGCTCGGCCTG
>NZ_JARESQ010000065.1:0-333 GCF_046028085.1 Paraburkholderia sp. RL17-380-BIE-A | reverse complement strand
GATGTCGCTGCCGAAGCTCGTGTTCCCGGGCGGTGCGCTGGTCGGCGACGACGCGGGTTTCCTGAACGCATCGCGGATCAAGGGTTCGCATGCGGCGATCAAGACCGGCATGCTGGCGGCGGAAGCCGCATTTGAAGCTGTGCAGGCTGGACGCACCAGTGACGAACTCATCGCCTATCCGGAGAGATTCAAGACCTCGTGGCTGCACACCGAACTGCATCGTGCGCGCAACTTCAAGCAGTGGATGAGCAAGGGTCTGTATCTCGGCACGCTGATGGTGGGCATCGAGCAGAAGCTGCTGGGCGGCAATGTGCCGTGGACGCTGCATCACCA
>NZ_JARESQ010000064.1:0-333 GCF_046028085.1 Paraburkholderia sp. RL17-380-BIE-A | reverse complement strand
CGCGTTGCTCGTGGCAGCCGGGAAGCGTGACGAAGATCTTTCGTTTTACGGTGCGAAGATCGCGACCGCGCAGTTCTATGCTGAGCATGTGCTGACGCTCGCATCGGCGCTTGAAGCGTCGATTGTCAGCGCGAAGGGTGGCGAGAGTGTGCTGGCGCTGTCGGAAGATCAGTTCTGATGGGCACCGGCAAAACAATGACCCCCGCAAGTCTCATTGAGCAGTACGGCCCGCGCGAGTCGATGGAATACGACGTCGTGATCGTCGGCGGCGGCCCGGCTGGGCTGTCCGCAGCGATTCGCCTGAAGCAGCTGGCGGCGGAACAAGGCGCTGAA
>NZ_JARESQ010000063.1:0-397 GCF_046028085.1 Paraburkholderia sp. RL17-380-BIE-A | reverse complement strand
CACCTATCACGGCGGCTTCTTCGCGCTGCTCAATCCGTTCGCGGTGCTGTGCGGGCTCGTGAGCGTGTCGATGCTGGCCGCGCACGGCGCCGCCTTCGTGAAGATGAAAGCGGACGATATTGTGGCCGAACGCGCGTCGCTTGCGCTGCGCATCGCGTCGCTGGCGGCCGTGGTGCTGTTCCTGATTGCCGGCGCGCTGATCGCCACGATGATCGGCGGCTATCAGCTGGTCGATGCGGCGCCGCTCGATACGGTTGCCAATCCGCTGCTGAAGAGCGTGATCGGCGCACCGGGCTTATGGCTCACCAACTACGCCACCTATCCGTGGATGGTGACCGCTCCCGTAGCCGGCCTGGTGGGCGGCTTGCTGGCCGCGTTGCTCGCGCGTTCGCGCTTC
>NZ_JARESQ010000062.1:0-397 GCF_046028085.1 Paraburkholderia sp. RL17-380-BIE-A | reverse complement strand
AAAGCGCGACCGCGCGAGCAACGCGGCCAGCACGCCGCCCACCAGGCCGGCTACGGGAGCGGCCACCATCCACGGATAGGTGGCGTAGTTGGTGAGCCATAAGCCCGGTGCGCCGATCACGCTCTTCAGCAGCGGATTGGCAACCGTATCGAGCGGCGCCGCGTCGACCAGCTGGTAGCCGCCGATCATCGTGGCGATCAGCGCGCCGGCAATCAGGAACAGCACCACCGCCGCGAACGAAGCGATGCGCAGCGCGAGCGATGCGCGCTCGGCAATCACGTCGTCCGCTTTCATCTTCACGAAGGCGGCGCCGTGCGCGGCCAGCATCGACACGCTCACGAGCCCGCATAGCACCGCGAACGGATTGAGCAGCGCGAAGAAGCCGCCGTGATAGGTC
>NZ_JARESQ010000061.1:0-398 GCF_046028085.1 Paraburkholderia sp. RL17-380-BIE-A | reverse complement strand
AGGCCACCGGCCGTGATCGCCCGTGCGCCGTACGACACCCGCTTGCCACCTTCGAGCACCGCGCGGATTGCCGGATGTGTCTTGTAGCGCTGGAATTCCTCGAACGGCGACAGGTACGGATTCGTGTAGCCGAGGCCGACCACAAAACCCACCACCACCTGGTTGTTATCCATGTGATAGAGGAACGAGCCGCCGTACGTGTCGTTCTCCAGCGGCCAGCCGGCGGTGTGCATCACGAGACCCGGCTTGTGCTTCGACGGGTCGATTTCCCACAGTTCCTTGATGCCGATACCGTAGACCTGCGGATCGACGCCTTCGCGCAGTTTGAACCGGTCGTTCAGTTGCCGCCCGAGATGCCCACGCGCGCCCTCACAGAACAGCGTGTACTTCGCGTGCAG
>NZ_JARESQ010000060.1:0-471 GCF_046028085.1 Paraburkholderia sp. RL17-380-BIE-A | reverse complement strand
CCACGACTACCTGAAAAAAACCCTCACCGCGCGCGTCTACGACGTGGCCCGCGAGACCGAACTCGAACGCGCGCCGAACCTGTCGGCACGTCTGCGCAATCCGGTCTACCTGAAGCGCGAGGACAACCAGCCGGTGTTCTCGTTCAAGGTGCGCGGCGCGTACAACAAGATGGCGCACATTCCTTCCGAGGCGTTGGAACGTGGCGTGATTACCGCGTCGGCGGGCAATCATGCGCAAGGTGTCGCGCTGTCGGCGGCGCGCATGGGCGTGAAGGCGATCATCGTGGTGCCGGTCACCACGCCGCAGGTGAAGGTCGATGCGGTGCGCGCGCACGGCGGCCCGACCGTCGAAGTCGTGCAGTTTGGCGAATCGTATAGCGATGCGTATGGACACGCGGTGAAGCTGCAGGAAGAGCGCGGCCTGACCTTCGTGCATCCGTTCGACGATCCGTATGTGATCGCCGGGCAAGG